>NZ_JARJBC010000050.1:0-6425 GCF_029269905.1 Streptomyces silvisoli
CCCCGCCATCTCGCTCCGACGCATCATCTGCGCTGGTCGTGGTGGCGACGCCTCAGCCAGACCCGAGCCCGCCGCAGCCACTACAAACGCCGAGGCCACACCCCATAACTGTGATTGCAGTACTAGTTCCTCAGGCTCTGCGTGATTCGTAGGAACTCGGCGTCAGTCATAAACGGGTCGTCGGCCCAGACGGTGATGGTGTATCCGTTCTGGGGCCACACTGCGGTCCGCGTCGGGTCGGGGCTCGGCGTCTTCTGTAGCCGGGCGGGGTGACCGTTGACGGATATTGGGGTCCCCTGTGTGGGGGTGGTCTCGCCGGTGATCACCGTGATGCTCACGGCTCCGGCCTGCCCACCCTTATCGCGGTTCCGTTGATAGGTGTAGGTCCATGTGGGTTTGGCACTCCTGGTGTACGGCGGGTCTGCGCGGTTGCCCAGGCCGATGACGTTGCCCGCAGGAGTGAAGCCGGACGGCAGGTATCGGGGGTAGGGGAAGTGCGCGTCGTCGAAGGGGATGATGCCCGAGCCGGTGACGGAGTCGGTGATCTTCCTGTCATCCACCGGATTGTCGAGGGAGGTGCTGGCTAGTCCGTCGTGCATGCCGTCGCACGGGCCGTAGGCATGTTGGAAATCGTGCCGTTTCCGCTTCAGAACGAGCGTGATGGTGTGGGCGGATTCGTGGGCTTCGAGGTCGGGTTTGTCCTCGCAGTCCGTCCATTCTATGGGGGTGGTGAGGCTGCGCCCGTTGTTGCTCATGAGTACGTCCCCCGGCACGGGCGCGTCGTGAATGTGCGAGTGGTCCCAGGCGACCCAGCCGGTCGCGGCCGCCGCGAGGCAGACCGACACGGCGCCGGCCCAGATCATGCGGCGTAAGCGTCGGGAGTTCTTCAAGGGCACGGTCGCATACTCCGTAGTTTCCCGGTGGATGGCTGGCGTTAAGCCTGCCATTGCGGAACCGAAGGGAGGAAGAGGCGGGTGGGTGCTCCACCCGCCGTCATATCAGTGGGTGACAAGCGTCCAGTTCATGTCGTGCAGTGTCTGGTAGATCGGGACGTAGTAGAGACCGTGAAAGCACCACGGCGTGCGGACCTGGCCGTCTGCCACGGTAGTTGCAGTTTCGTCTGCTGGGCAGGTAACCGTGGTATCGAAGGCAGTGAGAGTTCCGCGTGCTTCGTCGGTCGTGTAGTTGTTCGCGCCGGCGAAGACGGGGGCGCCGCTGTCGCCGTTGACTCCTGCGATGCCGTCCGGTGTCAGCGAGGTGGCGTAGGCGAGGTCGGTGATGGGACGCCAGAAACCTCCGACGCCGCTGGTTCCGATGTCAGTCTTTGCGATCTTTAGGTTGCAGTGGACACCGCCATTGGCACCGTCCTCGCACACGTAGTCGCCGACGTTGTTGTGGCCCCAGCCGGTGACCGGTTTCACGTCGTAGGTGCCCTCCTTCGCTGCCCCGTCGTACAGCCAGCCGCTGAGCTGGGGGGTCGGGAGGTGGATGCCCTGGACGTCGTCGCTCGTGTAGGCCTCGAAGTTGTCGGTCACGCCGACGGCGTCATTGCTGGCATAAGTCGACCAAAGGCCGTTGCCCCCGCCGCAGTGATAGGCGGTGGTGAGCATGTTCTCGCCCTTGTCGTTCTTGATACCGAAGCCACTGGAGCAGATACCGCCGGTGGGATTCCTCAGCGCGGAAGCTCCGGACCAGGGGTAGAAGTCCTGCTGCCTGTTGATCAACGAAGCGTTGGGGCTTGCGGCGGCAGGACGGCTGGCCGAGGCTGCGGGTGTCGCGGCCTCGGCGGGCGAAGCCTTGTAGCTCGCAGTGGTGTTGATGCCCGTCAGCCGGTCGGTGAGGGCCTTGACCTCGCGCGAACGGTCCTGGCGGGCAGCCGGTGCGAGGGAATCCCTTGGGGCGGCCGTGTCCGGACCGGGGGCATCGGCATAAGTAATGTCCAGGCCGCTGCCGTCGACGGCCCCACCGATGCTGGTGATACGGATCGGTGTGGCCGTGGACGGGATGCGGAGGTTTTCGGGTTTGCCACCGCGGAGCAACTTCTCGCGCGCCGCATGCAGTTCGGCCTTGGAGTAGCGAGCGGACACAACCGTGGCGGTGACGCCACTGGGCAAGTGCGCCAGGATGGCGGCAACCCGCCGAGGCGGGGTGCCCTTCCAATGCAGTCGCAGCTGGTTGTGGTCCGGGTCGACCTCGATCTCCGTAAAGCCCGGGATCTTCGCACGATCGAATTCGGAGAGGTTCTGTGTGATCGTCCCTGCGATCTTGTCGAGGACTTCCTGCCTCTGCTCCATGGCGAGCATCGCGGGGTCGGTGACGGCGTACGCCCTCGCGCCGCGACCTTCCGGGGGCTGGGTTAACGCGTTTGCCGAGGTCGAGGAGGCCAGTGGAATGGAAGCCATCAGTGCGGCAGCGGGGAGTGTTAACGCTGCCCGGCGGAGTCGTGTGACGGAGCCCTTCACGAACGCCCTCTCTGTGGATCTGCTGTGAGTAGCGCATATCCTGTGATTAGTGGTGTCATTGGGAAAGCAGGGAATGAGTCATTCCTCGGCCCGTTCGAGTCCAGCAGGCAACCAGCGCCCCTCCAAGGGACGCCACCCGCCACGTCCGCCTGCCGCCGCGCTGCGGCCGGCTGAGCGTCTGCCCGTGGACTCGCCCAAGGTTGAAAACTCCTCGTCAGCCCAGCCGCACGACGCGCCTAAAGGGTGCCGGACCGCCCGGTTCAGCGGGCGCGGGCCTCGTAGGGGGGAGGAGTCGCGGCCGCGGTTGGCGCGGGACTGCGCACCCCGGGCGCTGCTGTGGGACGCCGAGCAGGTCGACGCACATCTTGCCGGCGATCCAGTGCAGGCGCTGCCGACCGAGGACGACCTCGAGGACCTGTTCAGCCTTCAGGAAGCCGGCGCGCTGCTCGATCCTCCGGTCAGCCCGGCGAGTTGGGACGTCTTCCGACGCGATCCGGTCCTGCGCGAGGCCGCAGTGACGGTCGGGGGGAAGGCCGAGCGCCAGGTCGTCGACGGGGTGGAACGCGAAGTGATCGTCGGGGGAGTGGATCATCACCCGCGCCGCGCCATCCTCGCCTGGGACGCGAGCCGACCGGGACTGGGCACGGGTGGCGGACGCCCGTCCGGCAGCAAGGACACGAAGCCACGAGACCGCTCTCGCGACCCGCGGGTGCCCGCCATCGACGCCCGCAAGCAGCGCATCCGCAAGATGCTCGAAGACAGCAATGGGCAAGTGACTGCCGGCGAGGTAGCAGCCGCAGAGGGCATCTCTGAGCGTCAGGCTCTGCGAGACCTCAACGAAGTACGGGAAGCCACCGACTGAGCGGCGCGCACCGCCGCTGGCCGTGGTAGCTGGCTGTTGGTGGAACCTCGCGCCCTCTGCTGGCGCTCCGAGGGACCGGATCCGGCACTACTGTGCTGACGAGACGACTGGTCTGGGAGGGGCAACAGGGATGAATTATGAGCTATTGAGGGCAGTGGCCACGGCAGGCGGGACCGCGGTGGTGCGAGCCGCAGGAACAGACGCATGGCCAGGGCTTCGGCGGGTAATGGCCCGCTGGATTGGCCGGGGCAACGAGCAGCATGAGCAGGCTGTACTGAAGCGTCTGGACCGAACCGCGTCCGATCTGGAGACTGCAGAGGCGACAGAGGTTGAGCAGGTACGCACCCGTCAGCAGGCCATGTGGCAGGCCCGTATCGAACTAGCACTCGAAATTCTGAGCGACACCGAGCTGGAACAGGCCGTCGAAGATCTTCGCGAGCTGCTGGCCCCACATGTCCCCCCAGACGGAGGGGCCGTCGGCGGCGACAAGCGCATCAGCGCTGAGCAAGGCTCGATCTCAGTCAACGTCGTACACGGAGATATGAGCCTAGGCCGCCACACCGTCGGGCACACCTCTCCGGGACCGGAGAACGATCCGGACGACGACTGGCCGCGGGAGTCCTGATCCGTGGGCGACATTGCCAAGGGCGTCCTTGGGGGTGGATGGGCGCTGGTCGTCGGCTGGGTGCTACCCGCCGCACTCAATCTCGCGGTCTTCTTCCTCGCTATCGCCCCCAGCCTGCGGCGGACCGCAGCCATCGAGCGCATCTGGCCCGCCACGGCCGGTCAGACAGCCTTGCTACTCCTTTGTGCCGCCGTTCTCTTCGGCATCGTGCTCAATGCTCTCCAGACCCCCCTCTACCGGATCCTTGAGGGCTATCTGCTGTGGCCACGCAGCGCGTACGACCGTGGATGCCGGCGTCAGCGGGCCCGCAAAGAACGGATCGCTGAACTGATCACCTGCCCGGAGGGCCGTACTTCCGTACAGCGTGCACTCCTTAACGAACAGATGGCTCGCTACCCGACGGACGACGACCAGATCGCCCCAACTCGGCTCGGCAATGCGATCCGTCGCTTCGAGGAGTACGGCCACAACCGCTTCCGGCTTGATACACAGGTGCTGTGGAACGAGCTGAGCGCCGCCGCGCCCGAGCAGGCACGCCGCCAGGCGGAAACCTCACGTACCAACGTGGACTTCTTTGTGGCATTGCTGTACGGGCACGCGGTGGTGGCGGTGCTTGCACTCCTGGCCCTGGCATCAGCAGGGGCCGAACGGCCCCTGCTGGTCGTCACCGCCATCGCACTGTGTGCGCTCATTCCGCTGTGGTACCGCTCCGCCGTATACGCCACCGACGAGTGGGCCGCCGCAGTACGGGCAATGGTGAACTTGGGCCGCAAACCGCTGGCTGACGCGCTCGGACTCGTGCTGCCCAAGCAACTGGCTGAGGAACGCACCATGTGGCAGCTCGTCACCCGGATGTCCCGACGTCCCTACCGGGACGCGGCAGACACGGCCTTCGCACCGTACCGAGCCGCGCCACCAGATTCGAACAGCCAGCTGCATCCGCCCGCTCCCGGCCCGGGTGAGTGATGCATGCCGCGCTGGTGTCCCTCAACAGGAGCCACGCGTACCCCGGAGAGCGCACGGTTGGAACACTGCCGCCCCCAGTCGTGCTCCTCTACGGACCAGGCGCGCGCGACGTCATTTGGCGATGAGAGCGGGAGTCATCTCTATGACGGCCAGGTCGATGTTCACGACTACGGGAGGCACCCCGCCGCCCCTCCGATCCGACCGCTCTGTCGGCGCTCGCCGATGGCGGCTGCGTCAATCCCCTGGATTCGTAGAGACGTTGGTTATGCGGCCCGGCTTTGCTGATTGGTCCGGGCTCGCGCTTCCTGGATGATCCGTTCGAACTCGGCGGGCGGTTGCCCATCGGCCGCGCTGTGGCGGCGCTTGGTGTTGTAGAAGTCCGCGATCCACGTTGCGGTCTTCAACCGAGCCTCGGCGCGGGTGGCGAACGTGTGCCGGTGGACGTACTCGACCTTGAGGACCGAGTGGAACGACTCCGCGGCGGCGTTGTCCAGGGCAGAGCCGACTCGCCCCATCGACTGCACAACGCCCCACCTGCCGCACATTTGCTGGAACGCCCCGGAGGTGTATTCGCTGCCGCGGTCTACGGGGTCCCCTCGGAGATGCTGACGGACAACGGCAAGCAGTTCACCGGCCGCTACTCCAAGCCCCTTCCCACCGAGGTCATGTTCGAGCGCGTATGCCGCGAGAACGGTATCAACCAGCGGCTGACCAAGCCCAGGTCACCGACCACGACCGGAAAAGTCGAACGGTTCCACAAGACCCTGCGTCGCGAGATGCTCGACCACTCCGGGCCCTTCGCCGACCCGGTCGCGGCCCAGACCGCGATCGACGCCTGGGTCCATGGCTACAACCACACCCGGCCCCACCAGTCGCTGGAGATGGCCACACCAGCCCAGGTCTTCCGCCCGCACACCCTCCCCGCCGACGCACCGGAGACCACGCAAGCCGCGGCAGCCGAGCCAAGGCCGTCCGAACCGATGCGACTGCCGGTGCTTCCGCCGCCAAGGTCGTCCGAGGACGACCTCCCGCTTCAGGCCGTGGAGTTCGAGGCGGTAATCAGCCCCGGTCGGCACGTGATGCTGCCACAGGCGCGGAGCCTGAAGTTCAGCCCGACCCTGGTCGGCCGGACCGTCACCGTCTGGGTCAGCCACCGCACCGTCCACGTCGTCCTCGACGGGCAACTGATCAGTCTTCACCGACGCTGACCTGCAAGGACTGGTCATGCGGGGCGGACGGCTCGGCGGACCCGAACCCCAGGGCGGCGTCAGCGCGGACAAGCCCCTGGCACCCGCGACTGTCGTCGAAGTCGATCGCAAGGCGACCAAGGACGGCGTGGTCTCGCTCGGGCAGACGCCCGCCGCCCTCGGCACCGAGCTCATCTGACGAATCTGCTAGCGATCACTAGGTGGATGATGCGTTGACCTGCGGATCTAGTGATCGTCATAGGACTTTCGCTGTGGCGTGTCTCGGTTCTGAGCTGGAGCTTCCGAGGATCTTTGAGATCCGA
>NZ_JARJBC010000051.1:0-5965 GCF_029269905.1 Streptomyces silvisoli
GAACCGATCACCGAACCCCACCGGCTCACCCACCTCGACGTCCACCGACGCGACCGCCTCGGCGGCATCCTGCACGAGTACCAACATACGGCGTGACCAGCGCGGACGCGGTTCTTGGCACCTACAACGTTCCGGGGACGTGTCCAATTGGGCGTCCCATGGCCAACCGAAGGACCGGGTACCGCGCGCAGCGGTGCCGTACTGCACGCCCGCCCTGGGAGTGCCCCGTCTGCGGGGCGGCGCCAAGGGGCATTGCCCCGGCTTTACGGGATGGCGAGCACCTCAGCGAAGGCAGGCAAGGAGGGCTGACCAGCGAAATCAGGGAGTAGAGACCACTGGAGCCGCCCCGCCACCCCCGTCCTATGGGGAGCGTCTCCCCCCGCTCCCTTGACCAAAGGTCGGCCAGAACCCGCCAAGGGGCATTTAGGCCTCTCGATGCCCGCTACATCAACATCATCCCGGGTGACCTCGCCGCCCACCGGTTGACGACGGCGCGCAACGTCCCCGTACCGCGCCCCACATCCACCCGACCGGGCGACGGACAAATGGCCCCCGATTGGCACCACTTGAGGCTGGGAGCAAGAGCGCTCCCAGAGGGCTCCCCATCCGCTACCACCGCAAACACGACAAAGGCCGCTTCCGTTGCTCACGGAAACGGCCTTCGACCTGCGGTTTCGCAAGTCGGGACGACAGGATTTGAACCTGCGACCCCTTGACCCCCAGTCGGGTGCACCACTCTCCGTAGCGACCCGTATCGCACCGTAGCCGTCTCCCTCGTGGGGTACGCGGCCGTACCGGGCCGCCGAAGGACATACCGCCATCACAGCGGAGGCACCGTGCCGGTTCGATCGCTGCAGCCACCATGCTGGGCCCGCGACTCACGGTATTCTGGCCCTATGTCGATTCAGGTGCCCGAGGATCTTGAGGCCCGCCTGCGCCAGCTCGCGGCAGCGCAGGGCATCACCGTCGACGAGCTGGTTACCAAAGAGCTGGCCAAGCTCGTCACCCCGCGCCCTGCCCGCACCCTCCGCGGCAAGGGCGTACTGCACGCTGGCAGCAGCGCACCGCAGGCCCGCGACCTGAAGGCCTACATGCGTGGGGAAGCGGACGACGTCGCGTGACGCTCATCGTCGACGCAGGTCCCGTTTTCGCCTACCTTTCCGCGGACGATCCTGACCACGACCGCTCGATCGCCCTCCTGGAGAGCTTCGAGGGCGAACTCGTGATTCCCCAGCTCGTTCTGGCCGAGGTCTCCTACTTCATCAACACCCGCGTCAAACGCGCTGTCGGCGCGAAGAAGGCTGCCGAGGCCGAACTCGCCCTCATCGACGACATCATCGCGGGAAACTTCCGAGTCGAGCCCGTGGAAGACGAGGACTGGCCCCGGATCGCCGAACTCGTCAGCCGCTACCGGGACTTCCCCCTCGGCGTCACCGACGCCTCCGTCATGACAGCGGCCGAGCGCCTGGGCACCCCCAAGGTCGCAACCCTCGACACCCGCCACTTCCACGCAGTGACGTCCTCCCGATTCGGACACTTCGAGCTCCTCTAGAGTGCGGCTGCCGCACGCTCTCTGGCACCGCAGCGCTCTGCATCAAAACCATCCGATCGCCCGTAGCACTCCACAACGGCATCACCGCCCCTTGTGCCGTTCGGAAACTCGTCGCCGCTGCTCAAGCCGTGTACCTGTACTCGTTGATGGCGCCGCCAAGCAGCCGAGTTCGTAGGAGCCGGTGAGCGGACAGGTCGGTCACAGGCGTCGGGTGCTCCTGAGCGAGGGGCGGAAGCTGCGCTCGAGCCTGGTGCGGGCGATGACGGTTGTAGTGCCGGGCATAGGCATCAAAGACCTGCCGGGCGTGGGTCTCGTTCCAGATCAACAGATGGTCCAAAACCTCGCGCCGCAGGGTTCCGATGACCCGTTCGCAGTGCGCGTTCATCCGAGGAGCCCGCACCGCGGTCCTCACAGCCTCGATGCCGTCGGCCGCGAAGACCGCGTCGAAGGACTCGGTGTACTTCGCGTCCCGGTCGCGGACCAGGAAACGCAGCGAGTCGACCCACACACCCATCTCGACGGCAAGGTTTCGTGCCTGCTGCACCGTCCAGGATCCGGTTGGATGCGCTGTCACCCCGGCCATGTGCAGTTGGCGTGTGCCGTGCTCGAGGAACACCAGCGCGTACACCCGGCGCAGGTCGACCAGATCGATGTGTACAAAGTCGCAGGCAATGAGGCTCTCGGCTTGCGCGGTCAGGAGCTCGCGCCACGTCGGTCCTCCACGACGTGGGGCTGGATCGATGCCCGCCGCCGTGAGGATCTCCCAGACCGTTGTCGAGCCGACCGGGTGTCCGAGCCGGGCAAGTTCGCCCTGGATCCGACGGCAACCCCAGCGCGGATTCTCTTTGGCCAGCCGCAGTACCAGCCCTTTCACCGCACTCGAGGTCGACGGTCTCCCAGGCCTGCTCCGGCGCTGACTGTAGTCCCACTTACGCGCGATCAGTCTGCGGTGCCATGCGAGCAGTGTCGCGGGCGTCACCGGAAACACCTGCGCCCACCGGCGCCGGGGAATCAGCGAGGACAGCGCCGCAAACCACAATCGATCCGTAGGCTCGTACCGGACGGAGCGCGTGAGCTGTCTGCGCAGCACCGCGTTCTCATGCCGCAACACGAGCAGTTCTGCGTCCTTGGCCACTTCCCGACGCAGCAGCAATTCGGGAACCCCGAGCAGCTTCCGAGCCACCTGGTACACCAATGAGACGACCACCCAGACAGAGTTCCAGCAGACCTTCGTGGCGCGCCAGACCGCCTTCGAGCAGCAACGATGGGTTTCCGAACGGCACAGGGTCGGAGGTCCTAGATCGGGCTTACGTCTCCAGCCCGTTACGCCGCCGTGGCGTCCTGCCTACTGTCCATGCCATGGATACGACAGGGACTCTGGACGAGGCGCTTGAGCGACTGCACGATTCGGGGCCCGAGCGGCTTGGACGGCTCACCAATCACGCGCCGATGACCGTTGAGGATCTCGCTGCCCGCGGACAGGCACTTTCGGTGCACCGCTGGCTGGACCTGTACGCACGCAAGCTTGAGGAGTTCCCATCCCGTTTAGAGCCGGTCAGGGACGACAGTTGGCTTTCCGCGCTTGGCGATCCGCGCCGCGCGGCTCCTGGAGTGCTCAGGGCCGAAATCCAGGGAGCGTTGACACCCCTCCGGCCATCACGGCAGCACCCCATCGAAGTACGCTTAGACCGGCCCGTACACACCGCCGGGGATCAGCTCGGAGAGCCTGGCGCGGCCGGCCCAGGCCACCTCCGCCACCCCCCGCGGCGACGCCACCCGGGCCGTACCCGACACCGCCCGGCAGGCCGCGTACACAAGTCACCGAATCGTCGCCGGATGCACCGGCCCACAGCTTCCAGCGCCCGAATGAGACGACCGGTCCGCCCCCGAGGGGACGGACCGGTCGCGCGTGTCCTCGCATGAAGAGGAGAGCACTTCCATATCGCACACCGCTAACGACGCTGGCAACGGAGCAGTACGGCACGCGGGGAATGGTTCATCCGCTTGGCTCCCAAACGTTCGCCTGTCCGAGCGGCATTGCGCGACAAATAGGACACGTGCCCGTTGATCAGGTGCCTGCCGTGGCTCATCGGTAGGCAGCGGATCCGCTGATCTCCATGCATGAAAGGACAAGAGAGCATGTCGCGTATCGCGAAAGCCCTCGTCGTAACCGCCGCAACTGGCATGGCCGTCACCGGCGCAGCCGGAGTAGCCTCAGCCGACGCAGACGCTACGGCCGCCGCGATCGGCTCCCCAGGCGTCCTGTCCGGCAACGTCATCCAACTGCCGATCAACATCCCGATCAACATCTGTGGCAACACCATCGACGTCGTCGGCATTCTGAACCCGGCCTTCGGCAACCACTGCATCAACGGCAACTTCTTCGAGCGCCACGAGTTCCGTGAGCACCACCAGCAGGAAGACCAGGACCAGAACCGCCACCACCAGCAGAACCAGAACCATCAGCAGAACCACCAGCAAAACCAGAACCAGCACCACGACCAGGACCAGAACCACCAGCAGGACCAGGACGAGGACTAACTCGCCCTCCCACAAGCGGCCCTGCGGACAACCAAACCGCAGGGCCGCAGCAGTACCCGCGACCGCCGGCCGCGCCCTTCTCCTCCAACGCCTCCCGCACCGCAGCCCGTTCAGGCGACTCGCCCAGCTCGACCTTGCCCGCGGGAGCTCCCACAGCAGAGCGCCCTCCACGCCTGTACGGCGGACCAGCAGGACACAGTCGGACTGGACGACCACCGCGGCAGCAACCGACGACGACGTGTCAGCTCCCTCCTGGCTGGGGCACCGCGCAGGGTGCGCTGTCCATCCGGACGTGGAGGTGCCCTTCAGAAGGAAAGTCGGGTGGCTGGGGAGGCAGTACAGAACTCAGTAGGTAATTGCTCTTCTCTGCCACGCGGCATGAAGCGCGGTTGCCCACGGCATGGATGAGGTCGAGCCGTTCGAGCAGTAGCGGGCTCCTCGGACCGAGTGCCCAACGCGACACAACGTCCAGGGCTCGTGGCGCTATTCCCCGCCCCCTGGCCACTGCCGAAATCCAATAACCCACCTCTGCCGCAGGGTCATCAGAGCCGATCAATGGCTTGACCACCACGTGCCCTATCGGCAAGTTGATGCCTTTTTGCTCTGACTCGTGCTCCAGCACGGCAAAGCTAAACCGTCTGCCGGTGGACCAATCTTGGCTCTGCTCGTGAATCCATCGGCGGGCGCCCGCAATGCTTGTCACCGTGGTGGTCAGCCAGCGGCACATTTCCGGGTCACGGTGGGCCGCCACAAGAGCGTCCACGTCCTTGGCCTCCCATGGCCGCAGCTTCAAGGCCGGAGTCGTGACAGTCGCCTCCGCGTTCAGAATGGCAGTCATCGGCTCAGGTCCGTAGGTCCGTAGTCGGCGGCTTCCGCCCTGGTTGCCAGAGCCCAGTAGCGGTCTCCGTATGACCAGTGCCACCACTCTGTGGGGTAATTGACCAACCCCGCAGCAGTGAGCGCGGCGCTCAGCACAGCCCGATGAGAGCGGGCCTCGGCGCTGATGTTGTCAGCCCCTGTGTAACAGGCACCCGCGCTCTCCTCCGGGCTCGCGTTCATGCGGGTGCCCATGTCGAGTTCATGGCCATCGGCATCGACAAGGGTCAGGTCAACTGCTGCCCCGGCACTATGCGGCGCAATCTCCGGGGGAGAGACATAGCGACTCGCCGCGCCGTGGACCTGATCGGCCAACCATCGTGGATGTTCGGCACGCAGTTCGGCCGCGTATTCGTCGAAGTAGCGACGCTGAAGGGCCGGAGGCCGATACCCCTCGACGAACAACAACCGCAAGCCCGAAGGCAGCAACTCCTGCGCCCTGACAAGCCGGTTGAGCACCCCCTCACGCAAGTAGGCAAACGCACCATCGGAGTCCTGCTTCCGCCCATCGACCAACAGGTGGCTGTCTCGGCGGACGTCCACGAGCGGCTCACCGCACTCCCGGACAGGCAGGGCCGCGACCTTCGGGTCAGACATTAAGACGATCTCGCTCATGGCCCGATCATGTCGCCTGCCCGCCTCTGGCAGCAGCCAATCAGCTCATGTTCGTCCGGCCGAAGGCCAGGTCCCGGTACGGCAACTCCACCGCAGGACAGTCCAGCAGGCCGAGCTGCGCCTCGATCTGCCCGACCAGCTCAGCCGCCTCGTCCGCGTTCGTGCCGCTGCCCCCACGAGTGCACTTACCCGCCATTGAGTCGAACCGCCCGTCACCGCCAGGCGCGCCGAGCGGGGGTGACGGCGGGACTTGCGGCTAGTACTGCAATCACAGTTATGGGGTGTGGCCTCGGCGTTTGTAGTGGCTGCGGCGGGCTCGGGTCTGGCTGAGGCGTCGCCACCACGACCAGCGCAGATGATGCGTCGGAGCGAGATGGCGGG
>NZ_JARJBC010000052.1:0-5965 GCF_029269905.1 Streptomyces silvisoli
GCTGCTGGATCAGGGCGTCGTCCAGGACCTCGTCCACGGGCACCTCTTGGGCCTTGGTGTCACTCACCACGTCAGTCATCAACTGTCGCTTCCAGCTCGGGAGTTACACCAGTGACCGTACAGTCCCTTTTGACACCCTTCAGGCTGAACCGAACAAGTAAGTCAAGCCTTACTTTCGAAGTGATTTGGCTGCATAGTGGGAGCGTGTCTGAAAGATCGTGTAAGTCCGTGATGTGACAGGCTGGCCGAGGCCCAGCTCTGGGGCCTTGACCAGCCGGGACGGGCGAACATGGCAAACAAGGAAACGCCGGCCGTCGAGCCGGTCGAGGACGAGCTGGTGGACGAGGTCGTCGAGCGGCTGATGGACCGCGCTGACGCCTCAGGGGCAGCCCTGTTGGGCGAGGGTTTGGGTACGTCCGGGCCGCTGAGCGTCGCCCAACCTTCTAACAACAAGCACCGGCCACACCGATCGCTGAAGCAAGCCGCACCGCTTCGACCACGACCCGAACCGATCAGCGTGCCAGAGCAGACCAGGCACCTGGAGGTCCGCCGACGAGAGCGACTCGGAGGAACCCTGCACGGCCCCGTGCGACCGGCCCATGACCCCGCCTTTCCCCATCACTCGGCACCCTCCTTGTCCTGCTCTTTATCCAGTGCGCCGACAGCCGCCACCGGTTCACCGGCGTACGTGCACCCCTCCTGACCTGCCCGGTGAACCTCCTGAGCGTCCGCAGACGGCCACGCGGACAGTTGATCAGCATCCTGAGCAGGTCTGGTACACCTCCTACGGCTCCAACATGCACCTAGACCGGCTCGCCGCCTCTATCCAGGATGACCGCCCGCTTGGTGCCGCGAGGGAGTACCCGGGGTGCCGGAACCCCGCGATGACGACCAGATCCATCCCGGTGGAACTCGTAGGCGCGATGTACTTCGCGACCGAGTCACCCGTTTGAGGCGGAGGCAGAGCCTTCTATTCAGAAAGGCGGTTCGTCGGGCCATTGCGAAATGCTGACCTGACTAGCAAGATCGGGGGTCCATCATCTTTGAGAGCACCCGCGTATTTCTGACCGCTTGGACCAAGGGATAGCTTCGAGCAGGCCGCGGTGCATCCCAAACCGGTTATGACGGGATCCCGCTGAGTTACTTCTTCCGGCTGTCGTCATCGTCCTCAATTGGCGTGTCGGGAAACACCGCATGGTCGCCCCGTTACCGTGCGGGGGTCGACCACAAAGGACTGCCCGGCGGCTGGCGGGTAAGGGCTTCCTCAGCCGCGTACCGGCGTAGCCCGATCGAGAGGATCTGGACCTTGAGCGATTTTTCCCGCCGCTACCTGCTCAGGGCGTCAGCGGCCGCCGGCGCCGGGGCGGTCGTCGCCTCGGGCCTTAAGGCCGCAGGCGCGCCGGACATTGCAGCCGCGAGCACCTCGGGCCTTCTGCCCGCGAGCGACCCGACTAAAGGATCGTCGGGAGGTCCGCCGGCGAAGCTGACCGGTCGCGTCGTGCGCCCCGGTGACGCCTCGTACACGGATGATCGCATCGACTACGACCAGCTGTTCTCTCACTACCCGCTGGTCATCGTCTTCGCCCAGGAGACCCAGGATGTGGTGAACGCCCTCACCTGGGCACGGCAGCACAACGTCGCACTGCGGGTACGCAGCGGCCGCCACGCCCTGGAGGGCTGGTCGAACATCGACAACGGCATCGTGATCGACGTCAGCCAGCTCAAGTCGGTCCACATCGACACCGATGCTCGTATCGCGACAGTCGGCGCCGGCCTGACCCAGTTGGAAGCGGTGACGACGCTCGCCAAGCAGGACCTCGCGGTCACGACCGGAAGCGAGGGCAGCGTCGGCTTGGTCGGTGCGACGGTCGGCGGCGGCCTTGGCCCCCTCAACCGCTGGCTCGGCATGGCCTGCGACAGCCTGATCGGGACCGAGGTCGTCGTCCCGTCGGGTCGCGACTGCGCCGAGGTGATCCATGCCGACCTGAAGGACCACTCAGACCTGCTCTGGGCGCTCCGTGGGGCGGGAAACGGCAACTTCGGAATCGTCACGCAACTCACCTACAAGGTGCACCCGCTCAAGCGCATCGCCTATGTGCAGGCGACCTGGGACGGCCTCACGGACCTGCATGGGATCTTCGATGCATGGCAGCGTACGGTACCGTGCGCCGACAACCGCCTCGGATCCGAAGTCGAGATCCACAAGTCTCAGATCGTGCTGTTCGCGTGGCTCGCGGAGGGCACGGCGGCAGAGGCCAGAAAGATGCTGGCCCCGATCCTGTCGATCGGCACGCCCGATGTGAAGGTGCAGGTCGGTAACTGGGGCCCCATCTTTGCCGGAGCCCAGGTCCCGCGCTCGCAGGAGCCCGCCAACGTGAAGTTCTTCTCACAGTTCGCCAAGAAACTGTTCCCGAAGAAGGCGATCGACGTCATCGGCTACTACATGCGAAACGCTCCCACGGAGGACAGCAACTACTTCGTCGATGCCTTCGGCGGGGCGATCAAGAAGGAGCCCCGCGGCGGCACCGCGTTCGTGCACCGCGACGCGATCTTCTACGGCGAGATCGGCGCAGCCTGGGGGACTCCTTCAACGACACCAGGCGTCTGCGACCCGCTCACCTCAACGTGCCAGGCCTGGACCGCCGAATTCAGCCAGGCGATGCGCAGCTTCGTGGACGGCGCCTACGTCAACGTGCCGAACGTCGGCATGCAGGAGTGGGAGACCGCCTACTGGGGGAGACGCCACTTCGAGCGGCTGCGCGAGATCAAGGCGAAGTACGACCCCTACAACGTCTTCCAGTACGAGCAGAGCATCCCGCCCGCGTCACGCTGATCGACAGTTCGCCGTCGGGGCCCCTCCCCGGTCAGGCTCGGCCTTTCACGCAGAAGGGCCCGACGCAGTCGAAGGGGTGTCGTTAGCCCCGATCTTGCATGAGGGATCGTCAGCTTGCTGACGATCCCTTTGCTCGTTCAGAGTGAAGATTTCTGCTTGCGGGCAGGGCTGATGGTCCGGCTGTCGTGCCGGGTGGGCGCCGGGTTCCACGGCTCCGGTTGTGATGGTGCTGGTAGCAGGGATGGGATGCTGCTGGTCAGCCAGGGTTGGGCAGAGCTTCGAGCCGGTCGAGGGCGATCTGGATGATCTCCAGCCAGACCTGGCTCTGGGGCGTGTCGTGCAGGGCAGGTTGCGCAGGCCGGTGGAACGGGCGGCGCGGATGCAGTCCTCGGCACGGACGCTGTGGGTGCCGAGAAGTCCATCCGTACAGGTAAGGGGGCGGATCGCGCCATCTCGCCACCGGCAGTCGGGGCCGCGGGGCATGATGATCGATTGTGCTGCTCCGCTTGGCCTACCTGACGATGACGAACGCCTTCGCCGCGCTGAGGCTGCTGCCGAGAAGCGGGCGGGACAAGGACGTGGAGATCCTTGCGTTGCGGCACCAACTCGCCGTGCTGGAGCGCCAGCTCCACGAAGCCCGCCCCCGCTTCACGCCCGAGGATCGCACTTTCCTCGCCGCCCTGCTCCACCACCTCCCTAAGCAAGCCCTATGCCAGGTGCGGCTGTTGGTGAGAACGGACACCGTGCTGCGCTGGCACCGCGACATCCTTCGCCGCCAGCACGCCATGCGGTCACGCCCGAAGCGCATCGGACGGCCGAGAACGGTCCGGTCCATCCGGCTCCTCGTGCTCCGACTGGCGAAGGACAACCCCACCTGGGGGTATCGCCGGATCCACGGCGAACTCGCGGTCCTCGGAGTCAAGGTCGCCGCCTCGACCATCTGGGAGATCCTGCGCACCGCAGGGATCGACCCGGCGCCGCAGCGCACGACCACGACATGGGCCGCCTTCCTGCACTCGCAGGCCGACGCCCTGCTGGCATGTGACTTCCTCGAAACCGTCACCCTCACCGGCGCGCGACTGCATGTGCTGACGGTGATCGAGCAGGCCAGCCGCCGAATTCGAATCTTGGGCGCGACCGCGCACCCGACCGCCGCCTGGGTCACCCAGGCGGCGCGGAACCTGGTCATGGATCTGGAGGACGCCGGATACCGGGCCCGATTCCTCATCCGCGATCGGGACGGCAAGTACCCGCAGATCTTCGACGCGATACTCGCCGACGCCGGGATCCAGGCCGTGCTCACCGGCGTCAGGATGCCGCGGATGAACGCGGTCATGGAACGCTGGGTAGCCACCTGCCGACGGGAACTCCTCGACCGCACGCTGATCTGGAACCAACGCCATCTCACCAACGCACTACGCGAGTTCGAGAACCACTACAACACCCACCGCCCCCACCGCGCCCTCGACCAAAGCTCACCCCTGAGAGCACGGCCCACGCCGATCAACGATCCGGACCGGATCGCCCAACTGAACATACGCCGCCACGACCGACTAGGCGGAACCCTCCACGAGTACCGACATATAGCCTGACCAGCGTGGATGCACTTTCCGGCACCCACAACGTCAGAATCCAAGGCGAACTGCGACGGCTCGGCCACCGCGTGGCCGCCACCACCATCCGACGCGTACTTCGTCGCGCGGGCCTGCCACCCGCACCGCAGCGCGCCACTCAACAGACGTGGCGCACCTTGACGGACAAATCGCCCCCGATTGACACCACTTGAGGCTGGGAGCAAGAGCGCTCCCAGAGGGCTCCCCGTTCGCTCCCACCGCAAAAACGACAAAGGCCGCTTCCGTTACTCACGGAAACGGCCTTCGACCTGCGGTTTCGCAAGTCGGGACGACAGGATTTGAACCTGCGACCCCTTGACCCCCGGTTGCGCGGCAATTCGCCTCTTTTTGCACCATTTTGAGACCCTCGCAGTTCTGAGTCGCCGTCGAGATCCCTACGACGCCACACACCGCGGCCGTCAAGTGTCATGCCAGAGCGAATCGCTCCCCCTGCACCACGGGTCCGACGAGGGAGGGCGATCGGAATGAAACGGGGGGCGGCGGATGATTCACGGGGAGTCGGCTGGTTCAGGCTGCGTCCGTGCGGTGCGCGGTGAAGGTCACCTGGGTGTCGTCGTCGTCGAGGGCGATGTTCAGGGTCGCATCCAAAGCCCTGGCCAGCTTGGCGAGGAGCGGCAGTGTGGGAACGGTGTCGGAGCCTTCGATCCGTGAGATCTTCGCCTGCGTGAGCCGTGCGCGGTCGGCCAGTTCGGCCTGGGTGAGCCCCAGCTCGGTGCGCCGGTCGTACACGGCTTTCGCCAAGGCCATGGACAGCCGGATCTCGCGACGCGCCTCAGCTACGTCCTCCGGCTCGGTGAAGCCCTCGGCGAGCTTCCGCTCGCGCAGGCTCTTCCAGCGGCTGTGGCTCATTACTCCATCTCTCCTTCCTCGATGGTGCGGATGAACTCCTCGTGGGCCGGGCCATGTTCGACCTCGCAGACCTTCTGTGCGAGTTTGGCGCGCCTGACCTCGGCGTCCTCCCGCATTCTCGTCTTTCGGAAGACAGTCAGCAGGACCGCGGTGCGGTTCGGTGTGAGCCAGTACGTGATGCGCATGGCAGCACCGTCGAGGGTCGGGCGCAGCTCCCGGACTCCGTCGCCGAGGTGGCGGGCGTATGGCTCGCCGAGCGCAGCGGCGTGTTCCGCGAGCAACCCGACATATTCGTCGATCTTGAGGAAGTGCTTGGCCGACAGCGTCTCCAGCCAGTCCCGCACTTCAGGCTCGAGCTCGATGGTGAAGAGCACATCCACCCTCAGGACATTATATGTCGTCTGCAGCATATTCAAGGCGGCGCGGCGGTTGCCCGTACGCAGGATGGACCATCTCGGCGGAGCCCTCCATGAATACCCACATGTCGCCTGACCAGCCCGGATGGACTTTTCGGCACCCGCAGGGCCGACCCGGGACAGATGACCCGAGTATTCAGACTTTAATGATCTCGACGGTCGGCCCGCACAAGAGGGTGAGATCTTCCGGATCGGAGGTGAGGACGGTCACGGGTCCCTGAGCGGCACGTGCG
>NZ_JARJBC010000053.1:0-5090 GCF_029269905.1 Streptomyces silvisoli
CCCCCGCCATCTCGCTCCGACGCATCATCTGCGCTGGTCGTGGTGGCGA
This sequence comes from Streptomyces silvisoli, assembly GCF_029269905.1. Lineage (NCBI taxonomy): Bacteria > Bacillati > Actinomycetota > Actinomycetes > Kitasatosporales > Streptomycetaceae > Streptomyces > Streptomyces silvisoli. The sequence continues at coordinate 50 of NZ_JARJBC010000053.1, forward strand.
CGCCTCAGCCAGACCCGAGCCCGCCGCAGCCACTACAAACGCCGAGGCCACACCCCATAACTGTGATTGCAGTACTAGGCCGTTGATGATCATCCAGGTGTAGAAGCGGACGCCGACCTTCTCCAAGCCGCCCGGATCGAGCAGTGTCGAGGTGGCGACGCGGCCGGGTGAGTGGAGTGTCTGGTTCAAGGCGAGCCAGCCGCCGTAGGAGGAACCGATCAGATGGGCTTGGGTGACTCCGAGCGCATCCAGGACCTCGTCCAGCCACACGGAGCTGACTTCTGGTTCGAAGATGGGCTGGCGCTGCATGCTGCGTCCGGGGTCGCCGGGGGTGTCGATGGCGTAGACGCGGTGACGCGCGCTGAGCGCGGCGACGTTGGGGAACCACATCGTCGAACTGCCGCCGGAGCCGTGCAGCAGGACGATCGGCTCTCCGTTGTCGGGGCCGCAGCGGTGTACGTGGGTGGTGGCGAAGCTCGTCTCGACGACCAACTCTTCCCGGGGGCACGGCCACAGCCCCATGGCGTCGTCGTACGCGGCCAGGAACTTCTCCCAGGCTGCGTCACTGGTGAAGCGCCCTACGCCTTTTGTGGTGGTCCTTCGGGCCATGACTTGCTCCCCGCTCGTCGGCTCGGTCCAGCACTACTGACGCAGTTTTACCATATGGTCGTATAGTAAAGACATGCCGAAGCGGGTCGACCACGAGGAACGGCGAAGCCAGATCGCCGAAGCGCTGCTGCGCTGCGCCAGCTCCAAAGGACTGCACGCCCTCGCCATGCGGGACGTGGCGGAAGAGGCGGGGATCTCCGTCCCCCTGATCCAGTACTACTTCAAAACCAAGGAACAACTCCTGCACTTCGCGCTGGGCTACCTCGGCCAGCGCATGGGCGAACGGGTACGGGGCCGCATCCGCGCCAGCGGTGCGTCACCCGCCCCACGCACCATCATCGAGACCACCCTCGCTGAGGCACTGCCCACGGACGAAGAAAGCCGCACCTTCCACCTCGTCTACACCTCGTATGCCACCCTCGCGCTGACCGACCCAGCACTCGCCACCCAACCGCTGCTGCGCGGCCCCAACGCCATGGAGGACTTCCTCCTCGCACAGTTGATCGCAGCACGCGACGCCGGAGAAACGTCCCAACGCCTGGACCTGCGCGCAGAGGCGGTGGGGCTGCTCGCCATGTCCGCGGGGCTCGGAACCAGCATCCTCGTCGGACAGCGCACCGCGCAGGCGGCTTGGGACATCCTGCGCCACCACATCGATCGCGTCTTCACCCCGGACAGGCCGCCGGCCCGCTGACGCCCCCACAGTCATCCGCACCACTCAACGTCCAGACAGGAAACTTCGATGGCGGCCGAAACAGACCGCTGAGGCGGAGGACAAAGGATCCCAGCCCCCATCAAGCGTCACGGAACGTGACGATGTAACTGGCCGTACGTGGGGATCCCGAACTGGCCGTCGACACCCTGAGCCTCAGAGGAGCAACACTCCTGTTGCACGTTGCGGTGACGGGCCTGCCCATCTGACCAGGACAAAGATGGCCACACCCAGAGCAGGAAGTAGAGGAAGCAATGGCGGAATAACCGCCGAGTACTAGACGGCGCCGAACTGCCGCGGTGGGCAGGGGAATGACGTCGGGTTCGTCGCCGGGGGCTCGCAGCTGCAGGCTGCGGTGGGCGCGGCCGATGTTGTAGTGCTCGGTGTACACGCCGAGGACAGCGCGTAGATGCCGCTCGCCGGTGATGAGGAGGCGGTCGGTGCACTCGGCGCGCAGAGTGCGTATCCACCGCTCCGCGAAGGCGTTCGACCGCGGGCACTGCGGCGGGGTCTGGATGACCTCGATGTCGTTGCTGGCGAAGACGGAGTCGAAAGCGGTGGTGAACTTGGCATCGCCATCGCGGATGAGGAACCGGAAGCGCCCGGCCCTCTCGCCCAGGTCCATCAGCAGATTCCGGGCGAGCTGCCCTACCCACACGCCGGTCGGATTCGCGGTGACGCCGAGAACGTGGACGGGCCGGGGCTTGATCTCCATGACGAAGAAGACGTAGAGGCGCCTGAGGAAGACGGTGTCCACGTGCAGGAAGTCGCAGGCAAGCAGCGTGTGAGCCTATGAGCGGAGAAAGGTGCGCCAGGTCTGTTGGGTGGCACGTAGCGGTGCGGGAGGCAGGCCCAAGCGGCGAAGCACGCGCCGGATGGTGGCGGCAGCCACCCGGTGGCCGAGCCGCCGCAGCTCGCCCTGGATCCTGACGTACCCCCAGGTCGGATTCTCCATGGCGAGGCGGCGGATGAGCGCGACGATCTCGTCGGGCAGTGGTGCGCGACCGGACCTGACCGGTGGCTGGCGCCGCTCCCAGCGCACCAGGCGCCGGTGCCAGGCCAGCAGCGTGCCCGGGGTGACCAACCGGTGCCGCCGCAGAGCGGACGGCAGATGCCGCGCGAGAGCGGAGAGCACGGCGCGGTCGGCCCACGACAACCGTGGCCGCCCGACCTGCCGGCGCAGGACGGCGACCTCCTGGCGCAGGGCGAGGATCTCGGCCTTGTACGCGGCGGAGGAGCGCCCCAGCAGACCCAGCCAGCCCAACAGTCGACAGAGGACCAAGTACAGCAGTCGTAGACCCACGAACTGGGATCATGCCCGGGGCACAGCCGCACACACCCGCTGGTCAGCCGAGGTACGGCAGTAAAGACACCCTTCAGGCGTCTGTTCAGTGAGGCGATCCGGTCCGGGTCGGTGATCGGCGTGAGTCGGCCCAGGTTGTAGCGGCTTGGTCGGGCGCGGGGTCGATGCCCAGCCGCGACCGCCCTGCAAGTCCCTGAACTGCGCGGATGACATTCTCGGCAGGCACAAGGTTGGCCGAATCGGGCGACAGAGTCCTGTGGGTGCCGAGAAGACCATCCGCACAGGTCCAAGGACGGATCGCGCTGTTTGCCGCAGCGGGCCGGCATCGCCGGGCATGATGATCGATCGTGCAGCTTCGCCTGGACTATCTGGCGATGGCGAATGCCTTCGCCGTGCTACGGCTGCTGCCGAGGAGCGGTTGGGAGCAGGGCGTGGAAATCCTGGCGCCGCGGCACCAACTCGCCGTGCTGGAGAGCGAACTCCGCGGAGGCCGCCCCCGCTTCGTCCCCGAGGGCCTCATCTTCCTCGCCCCTTGCTCAGCCCGTGCAACAAAACGAGGAGCTCTTTCTCTCTGTTGCGAAGAAGGCGGCCCCCACCGCAATCCGCCCACTCGCGACCGCCTTTCGAGCGGCACGAGGTCAGCCGTACCAGGTGACCCCGCAGACGTAGACACAGTGATGGCGCGGTACGGCGAGGAAGTTGATGAAGCCGCGCCCGTTGAGGATGTCGAACTCGCGCAGCCCACCCTCGCGGTCGACGGGCCTGCCGACCTTGGCGGCGTCGGCTCCGAGTACAGCGAGCTCGGTGGCCAAGCGCTCGATCTCGGCCATGACACCGGGCGGAAGCCCGCCGACGACATGTTCCTGGCTCGGGTTGTACTCCCAGGTCCAGTCGGTCACAGTCCGGCCTCGGCCTCGGCCGCCTCCCGGATCCGGTGGATCTCTGCGATCGCATCCGCCGGGTCCTGTTCGCCAGCGTCCACGATCCGCTCCAGTTCCCGCAGGCGTGCGGCGCGCTCGGGGTGCCGCTCGGTCGCGATGAACACGGCCCACGAATGAATGAAGGCGCGCAGGGGAGCGAGGCTTTGTGTCTGCTGCGCGTGGGTCGTTGCCTCGAACAGGTGCTGGGTTAGGGCTGGGATCTTGCTTGGGGCGATGCGGGCGACAGCGGCACGCAGCGCGTCGGGGGTGAGATCGGGCATCGGGATCAGTGGGCCGTACAGGCCGTTGGGCTGCGTGCTCACGATGTCCCCTCCGATGCGGGCGGTCTCCGGTCCCCCACGATACCGGTGTGGCTCATGAGTGGCGGACGTCGTGCCGTTACGCGTAGACGTTCGGATCTGGCGTCCGATGGTTCCCTGTAGCCGGTTATTGCCCTGAACGTGAAACTACAGACTGTTATGGATGACGGCAGAGAGTTGCCGCGCGACTGGGGGTCAAGGGGTCGCAGGTTCAAATCCTGTCGTCCCGACTTGCGAAACCGCAGGTCGAAGGCCGTTTCCGTGAGTAACGGAAGCGGCCTTTGTCGTTTTTGCGGTGGGAGCGAATGGGGAGCCCTCTGGGAGCGCTCTTGCTCCCAGCCTCAAGTGGTGTCAATCGGGGGCGATTTGTCCGTCGCCCGATCGGGTCGATGTGGTGCGCGGTACGGGGACGTTGCGCGCTGTCGTCAACCGTTGGGCGGTGAGGTCACCCGGGATGATGTTGATGTAGCGGCCATCGAGAGGCCTAAATGCCCCTTGGCGGCTTCTGGCCGACCTTTGGCCAAGGGAGCGGGGTGCGGTGCTCCCCATGGGACGGGGGTGGCGGGGCGGCTCCAGTGGTCACGACTCCCTGATTCCACAGGTCAGCCCTCCTTGCCTGCCACCGCTAGGGCGCTCGCTATCCCGTAAGGTCGGCGCAATGCCCCTTGGCGCCGCCCCGCAGACGGGGCACTCCCACAATGGGAGCGCTGTGGGACGCCGCTTCGCGCGGTACCGGGCCCTTCGGTTGGCCATGGGGCGCCCAATTGGACGCGTCTTCGGGAACGGGCGTCAGTGGCGTGGGACCTGTCCGTCGCGCGGGCGTACTGGTTGCCGTACTCGCCTGCGAGGAGTCCGTCGTCTCGATCACGCACGTTGGACGTGCCGCCAGTGCCCTGGTCGTCCAAGGAGTGAGGAGCAGTCGCTGGACTTCACGCCTGGCCTGCCGATGATGTGAACATCGCGTCCGTGGAGGCGAAGTGGTGGCCCATCAGAGCGATGGTGTCCCGCTGATTGGTGCAGCCGATCAAGGTTGGGGTGTGCGCCGGAGCACATGCTCAGGTAGGTCCCGCTCCCTGCCCGCGGAGCGGGCCACCGTGCAACTCTCCCAGGTGAACGGCCAGTTCAACGGAGGAGGCGCACGATGGCCCTGTCCCAGCATGACCTACAGCGACTGCTT
>NZ_JARJBC010000054.1:0-1977 GCF_029269905.1 Streptomyces silvisoli
CGTGTGATGTGGCTGACCGACAGGCCTTGGCCGAGGTGCTGGCTTCCGTCTCGCCGGATCATCCGGTGACCGGGGTCGTGCACGCGGCAGGGGTCCTTGAGGACGGTGTGATCGGATCGCTGTCGGGCGAGCAACTGGACCGAGTACTGACTCCCAAGGTCGATGCGGCCTGGAATCTGCACGAACTCACCCAAGGCCTCGATCTATCGCTCTTCGTGGCGTTCTCGTCCGTAGCGGGACTCACGGGTAGCGGTGGGCAAGCCAACTACGCTGCGGGCAACGTGTTCTTGGACGCGCTGATGCAGCAGCGCCGCCACCAGGGACTGCCGGGGCTCTCGATGGCATGGGGGCCCTGGACGACCGAGATCGGCTTGGTGAGCGGTCTGTCCCAGACTGACCTCCAGCGGATCGCTCGTTCGGTCATGCCGCCGTTGGCGGTAAACCAGGGTGTGGATCTGTTCGACCGCGCGATACGCATCGGATATCCGGCGCTGGCATTGACCCGACTCAACCTGCAGGCGCTGCGTGCCCAGCAGGACGTCCCAGCCGTGTGGCGATCGCTGGTCGGCGGCATCCTCCGCCGCGCTGCCAACAACACTCGTAATGGTCGTGAGGGTCTGGCGCAGCGGCTGGCCGGGCTGTCCAGTGTGGACCGCGAACAGACCTTGCTCGATCTGGTCCGGGAATCCGCCGCAGTCGTGCTGGGGCACGCCTCGAGCACGCAGATCAACACCGACCAGCCGTTCAAGGCACTCGGATTCGACTCACTGACGGCGGTCGAGCTGCGTAACGTACTGCAGACCAAGACGGGTCTCGGCCTGGCCTCCAGTGTGGTTTTCGACTATCCGACTGTTACCCGGTTGGCGGGCTATCTGGCGGGCGAGTTCGGCGATTCACAACTCGCGGAGTCGGCTGTGGTGCCGGCGGTGGTGTCGGTCACCGATGATCCGATCGCCCTCGTCGGAATGGCGTGCCGATTCCCAGGAGGTGTGTCGGGGCCGGATGATCTGTGGCAGCTGGTCACGGATGAGGGCGATGCCATCACTCCGTTCCCTGTCGGCCGTGGCTGGGATCTGGACGCACTGTTGGGTACTGGCGAGCCCGGGTCCGGAATGTCGGCGACTGAGCACGGGGGCTTTGTTGACGGCGTTGATGAGTTCGATGCTGCATTCTTCGGAATTTCGCCTCGGGAGGCGTTGGCTACTGATCCTCAGCAGCGGTTGTTGCTGGAGGTGTCGTGGGAAGCGTTGGAACAGGCGGGGATTGATCCTGCTTCGTTGGCGGGCAGCTCGACCGGGGTTTTCGCCGGTGTCTACCAGTCTGGGTATGCCGATCTGGTCTCTCGTGAGCAGCTACAGGGGCATTTGCTCACGGGTGGCGCGGCCAGTGTGATCTCTGGTCGGGTGGCTTACACGTTGGGCCTTGAGGGGCCTGCGGTGAGTGTGGACACGGCGTGTTCGTCGTCGTTGGTGGCGATTCATCTTGCGGCGCAGGCGTTGCGGTCGGGTGAGTGCACGCTGGCCCTCGCCGGTGGCGTCACGGTGATGGCCACCTCCGACGGTTTTGTCGAGTTCACGGCGCAGGGCGGTTTGGCGGCGGACGGGCGGTGTAAGTCGTTCGCTGATGCCGCCGATGGCACTGGGTGGTCTGAGGGTGTCGGTGTGGTGGTGATGGAGCGCTTGTCTGACGCTCGCCGTCATGGCCACGAGGTGTTGGCTGTGTTGCGGTCTAGCGCGGTCAACCAGGATGGTGCTTCGAACGGGTTGACGGCGCCGAATGGTCCGTCGCAGCAGCGGGTGATCCGCCAGGCGCTGGCTGCGGCTGGTCTCTCTCCTGCTGAGGTCGATGCAGTGGAGGCCCATGGCACCGGTACTCGGCTGGGCGATCCGATTGAGGCTCAGGCGTTGCTGGCCACGTACGGCCAGGACCGTGCCGAGGGACAGCCGTTGTGGCTGGGTTCGTTGAAGTCCAACATCG
>NZ_JARJBC010000055.1:0-1900 GCF_029269905.1 Streptomyces silvisoli
GCGGGGCGATGAGCGCGGGAGGCAGCCATGACCACCAGCACCTGGGCCGGAGACATCGTGGTAGGCGTCGACGGCTCGGAGGACTCTGACCGCGCTCTCGACTGGGCCGCCGCCGAGGCCGACCGCCATGGCAGCGCGCTGCACATCGTGCACGGCGTCGGTACCGCCCCGGATCCGGACAAGGGGACCGGCCCGGCCGACGGGGACCTGCTGACCGCGCAGGCCGCGCGCACCATGTTGGACGAGGCGGGAGAACGAGCGGCACGCGAGCACCCGGGCCTGAAGGTGACGACCACACTCGCCTACGAGGAGGGCCCACAGGCGGTTCTCGCCGCGGCCGCCGGAGCCGCTCTCACCGTGCTCGGCACCCGGGGACGCGGCGGCTTCGCCGCCCTCCTGCTGGGATCCGTCGCCCTGCGCGTCGCGGCCCACACCACCTGCCCGCTGGTCGTCGTACGCGGTGAGCGGGCCCGACCCGCGATCGGGACGGTCGTGGTCGGGGTGCAGGACGAGATGGACGCCCACACCGTCCGGTTCGCCCTCACCACCGCCGCCCGCTGGCACGCGTCGGTGCGCGCGCTGCACGCGTGGCAACCGCTCGGGGAAGTCGGGCTGATGGCCACGCAAGTCGACACAGTGCACGAACTGCGGACAGCACATGCGGCACTGCTGTCCCGCACCGTCGAGGCCGCGCATCTGACCGCACCGAAAGCACCACTGTCCCAGGAGGTCGTGGTGAGCAAGCCCGCCGTCGCCCTCGTGGAGGCCTCGGCCGAGGCAGACCTGGTGGTGGTGGCCGCCCACCGGCCACACGGGCCGCTCGGGCTACGCCTCGGACCAGTCGTCCACGCCGTCCTGCACCACTCGCGCTGTCCCGTCGCCCTGGTGCCGGACCGCTGAGACCAGCGGCCCTGCGTACCTACGCGCCGCGCAGGACGGGTCCGTTCGGCCCTGCCGAAGGCCGGTCGGCGGAACTAGCGTGCCTTGTAGACGACCCCGGGAGGTAACGATGGTCGGGTCGACTGTGCACGATGTGATGACGAAGGACGTCGCGGCGGTTCGCCTGCACACCCCGTACAAGGAAATCGTGCGGATCCTGCAAGAACGCCGGATCAGCGCCCTGCCGGTCCTGGACGACGACGGCAGACTGGCGGGTTTGGTCTCCGAGGCCGACCTGTTGGACAAGACATCGGGTGAGGAACGCCCCACCGGACCACTGAGCGGACTGCGCCGGCGATCCCGCCACGGGCCGAAGGCGACCGGTCTCACCGCTGACGCCGTCATGACGGCTCCAGCGATCACCGTCAACGCCACCGCGAGCGTGACCGCGGCGGCGCGGATCATGGCCCGCCGCGCGGTCAAGCGCCTGCCGGTGGTCGACGACCAGGGGCGACTGGTAGGCATCGTCAGCCGCCGCGACCTGTTGCGTCTCTACCTCCGGTCGGACGAGGAGATCCGCGAGGAAATCCAACGCGATGTGTTCATGCGGGTGTTGTGGGCGGACCCTGAGAACTTCGACATCGAGGTGCACGACGGAGTCGTCACCTTGACCGGCATGCTGGAGCAGCGCAGCGCCATTCCGGTGGCAGAACGACTGAGCCGTTCCGTGGGCGGAGTGGTCGACGTTATCAACCGTCTCACCTACCGCTTCGACGACACCGAGGGCAGGCCCGCCTTCCGATCCGTCGAATAGCGCGACCGCTCAGGACGGTTCGAACCGCCGCTGCCGCGCTGACACCAGATCGCATTCGACGTCCACCACGCCTTCGACCGCACGCGTCAGGCGGACCGCGATGGGCACGAGCGAGGCGTCCGGCACCTGGCCGCGCAGGGTAGCGACGCCCTGGTCAACGGTGACGTCGACCGGAGGCGAGCCGCCAGGGAAGAGCAGCCCGACGAT
>NZ_JARJBC010000057.1:0-1688 GCF_029269905.1 Streptomyces silvisoli
ACTAGCCTCGCTCTTTCGCTTCACGTGGGATGTCGGTGTTGTCCGTCAACTTGTGGGCGTTCGGGCCGGTGTCGTGGTCTGGGCCTGCCGAAGGCCCGACGCGGTGGCCGGGGTCTCCGAAGTCCTTCAGATCGTGGGCGGACAGGGACGCGTGGGTCAGCCGGTGGGACGAGGCAGGGCGGCGAGCCGGTGGAAGGCCGTGGCTAGTTCGTTTCTCCAGGGCCAGGTTGTGGAGATACGCAGGTGGAGGCGGCGGCCGCCGCGGGTGAGACGGGCGGCGACGTGCAGGAGCCGGTAGCGGAGCTTCTTGGGTTCTGCGGTGGCCATTTCGCCGTCCAGCAGCAGTAGCCTCGTCCAGGCGAGCAGATCGCTGGCGGCAAGGGACAACTCGAGCCAGACGGTGTTGATGCCGAACTGCCGGGAGGGAAAACGGCCGATGCCGGTTTCTTTGCCGCAGCGGATGCGGTCTTCCACGGTCGCGTGGCCGCGGTGACGTACTTCCAGGAACTGGGCACTGCCGCCGCCCGCCACGGGGGTGTCAGTGAGGAAGACCTGGTGGCGCAGGCCCTCGATGGTGTCGAACAGGGACAGTTGGGCGCCGGGGTGCGGGCGTTCGCGGCGGACGATGATCCGGGTGCCGACCGGGTATCCGGTCAGGTCGACCATGCCGGTTAGCTCGGTGACTTGGGCCCCATCGCGCAGGCTGCCGTCCTGGTCGAGGGCCGGGTGCCACAGCCGGTCGGGAACGGCGCGGATCGCTCGGCGGAGGGGCTCGGTGACCGGGCAGCCGACCGAGAAGAACGTACGGATCTCGTGCTCGCGCAGGCTGCGGATGTGTGCAAGGAACGACTTGGCGCATCCGGCGCTGTCGGTGCGGATGAGCAGGTCGGTGCCGTGACGGTGGGCGTCGGGGAGTTGGGCGAGCGCGTCGTCGAGCACCGCGATGTGATCGGCGGCGGTGTTCGCCCCGGCATTGCCCGGCCGCAGCCGCCCGGCCAGAGCGCCGCCGGTGTTGGCCAGGAAGCACAGCAGCGGGTGGTAACCGAAGCCGCCCTTGTAGGTCGGCGCGGCGTCCTGCTTCTCGGAATGGCAGGTCACCAGCGTGGCGTCGAGGTCCAGGACAAGGCCGGGCAGCTTTCGTCCACCGGCCTGCACTGCGGGTATGCCCTCGCCCTTCTCCGCAGCCTGCATCCAAGCGACCTCCCGGGCTCGGGCACGGGCCGACCGCAGACGGGCGAGCATCGCGTCGTCGATCTCGGCGAGCAGCCGCCAGGCGGTGGCTGTGGATGCCACCGGCCCGAACACCTCGCCCTGGTCCCGAAGCACCGCGAGATCGGTGATCGTCTCACCGCCGTCGGCGATCACCACCGCAAGGTTCACAGCGACGCGGCCGGGATCATGCCCGGTGCCGCGCGGCCGCAGCGGCTGCAGCACGCTCGCGTACGCGGACGTCAGCCCCGTCGCATCAGCGAGATCCGTCAGCAGCCGTGCCCCGGCATGCCCCACCACCCCCGAACCGTCCGCCGAGACCAGGACCTTGGGAGGTGAACCGATAGCCTTCACGTAGAAAGTGCCTTCCAACTGGACCGACAGAACCCCTCAGCAAGGTTCATCGTCCCTGGTAAGAAGGCACTTTCGCATTCACGACACTATGGCCACCCTCACTCCAACCGAAACGCCGAGGCTAG
>NZ_JARJBC010000058.1:0-1596 GCF_029269905.1 Streptomyces silvisoli
TGTGTCTGAGACCTGATGCCGAGCCGATTGTGGTGAAGTGGATGATCCTATGCTGTCGAGAAAAGCCTCTAGTGAGTGCTGTTGCGGCCCGTACCCTAAACCGACTCAGGTGGTCTGGTAGAGAATACCGAGGCGTTCGGGTGAACTATGGTTAAGGAACTCGGCAAAATGCCCCCGTAACTTCGGGAGAAGGGGGGCCATTCCTGGTGATGAGATTTTCTCTCTGAGCTGGGGGTGGCCGCAGAGACCAGCGAGAAGCGACTGTTTACTAAAAACACAGGTCCGTGCGAAGCCGTAAGGCGATGTATACGGACTGACGCCTGCCCGGTGCTGGAACGTTAAGGGGACCGGTTAGCTCCATTTCGGTGGGGCGAAGCTGAGAACTTAAGCGCCAGTAAACGGCGGTGGTAACTATAACCATCCTAAGGTAGCGAAATTCCTTGTCGGGTAAGTTCCGACCTGCACGAATGGCGTAACGACTTCTCGACTGTCTCAACCATAGGCCCGGTGAAATTGCATTACGAGTAAAGATGCTCGTTTCGCGCAGCAGGACGGAAAGACCCCGGGACCTTTACTACAGTTTGATATTGGTGTTCGGTTCGGCTTGTGTAGGATAGGTGGGAGACTGTGAAGCTATGGCGCCAGCCGTGGTGGAGTCGTTGTTGAAATACCACTCTGGTCGTGCTGGATGTCTAACCTGGGTCCGTGATCCGGATCAGGGACAGTGTCTGATGGGTAGTTTAACTGGGGCGGTTGCCTCCTAAAGGGTAACGGAGGCGCCCAAAGGTTCCCTCAGCCTGGTTGGCAATCAGGTGTTGAGTGTAAGTGCACAAGGGAGCTTGACTGTGAGACTGACGGGTCGAGCAGGAGCGAAAGCTGGGACTAGTGATCCGGCGGTGGCTTGTGGAAGCGCCGTCGCTCAACGGATAAAAGGTACCCCGGGGATAACAGGCTGATCTTCCCCAAGAGTCCATATCGACGGGATGGTTTGGCACCTCGATGTCGGCTCGTCGCATCCTGGGGCTGGAGTCGGTCCCAAGGGTTGGGCTGTTCGCCCATTAAAGCGGTACGCGAGCTGGGTTTAGAACGTCGTGAGACAGTTCGGTCCCTATCCGCTGTGCGCGTAGGAGTCTTGAGAAGGGCTGTCCCTAGTACGAGAGGACCGGGACGGACGGACCTCTGGTGTGCCAGTTGTTCTGCCAAGAGCATGGCTGGTTGGCTACGTTCGGGAGGGATAACCGCTGAAAGCATCTAAGCGGGAAGCCTGCTTCGAGATGAGGACTCCCACCCACTTGATGGGGTAAGGCTCCCAGTAGACGACTGGGTTGATAGGCCAGATATGGAAGCCGGGTAACCGGTGGAGTTGACTGGTACTAATAGGCCGAGGGCTTGTCCTCAGTTGCTCGCGTCCACTGTGTAGTTCTGAAACAACGAATCATGCCGGTTGTGCCGGTCGGTTTGATGTGTTTCATAGTGTTTCGGTGGTCATAGCGTTAGGGAAACGCCCGGTTACATTCCGAACCCGGAAGCTAAGCCTTTCAGCGCCGATGGTACTGCAGGGGGGACCCTGTGGGAGAGTAGGACACCGCCGAACAA
>NZ_JARJBC010000059.1:0-1595 GCF_029269905.1 Streptomyces silvisoli
GAGGGCTGGCTACCCGTTACGACAAGACACCCGAGAGCTACACTGCCGGACTCCACCTGCGCGGATCCATCCTCTGGCTACGCAGCCTGCCAGCCCTCGCGTGATCTCAACTCAGAACACCCCCTAGAAGACTTCGCCGCCTCGGAGTTGGGCCAACGCTATCCGGCGATTCTGCGGACCTGGCGGGCCGCCTGGAGCGAGTTCACCCCCTACCTCGCGTTCCCGCCGGAGATAAGGAAGGTCGTCTACTCGACGAACCTCATCGAGTCGATCAACGCTCGGCTACGGAAGACCACCCGCAACCGAGGGCACTTCCCCTCCGAACAGGCCGCGTTGAAGGTGCTCTACCTCGCGGTCCGCGAGCTCATCACCCCCAAGGCGCGCGACATCAACCAAGTCGCGCCACACTGGAAGAAGGCACTGAACCAGTTCTCACTCTTCTTCGAGGACCCGGCTCAATGAACGGTGAACCCATGGCGCTTACACGAAGTCACTGACACGTCCGGGAAAAGGGCGTGACGTGCGGTTTTCCGGTGGCGTTGTCACGATCGAAGCGACGTACGGGCTGTCGCAAGCTTGGTCGCGGGTGCGAGTTGCCCAGGAGTCGCGGGACGCTGGAAGCCGGAGTCGCGGTACGCGTGAGGGCGCTGTTGGTGACGGCAGGGGCGCAGGCTCTGATCCTACTCTCAGGTTGACGTGAGTGAGGGTTGGAACTGGCCTTTGGGGTTGTGCAATCAGCCGCTGCGGTTCTCCAGCCAGTCCTCTGCCGCGTCGATCGTGGGAAAGTCTTCCTCGCGCAAGGTGTAGTGAAGGCCGTTGGGATCGACCGTCTCGACCAGGACTCGGTACGGTGTTTCGACGGCGTCGGGGTGGGTGTCGTGCAGCAGTACGGTCGTCTGGGGGGCGGCGGCGGTGTCGTCGGTGTAGTGGTCCAGCACTTGGTACCGGCCGGGCGACGTCCGCAGCTTTGCCTCCAGCGCAGTGGTGGTCTGATCGGTCGGAACGGCTGCGGGTGCCGAATATTACGTCCGCGCAGATCAGGCCGCATGAGCGTACTCGTGGAGGAGGCCTGAAGGACTCTGTTGCCTAATTGGTCGTCAGGTGGTGAGTGTGAGGCCGAGGCGGGTCAGGTGGCTTGTGCGGTCTCGGTCGAGTGGGTTGCCGGTCCACCAGGCGTCCAGGCGGATGAGGTTGACAGCGGTGGCTGCGAAGACGTGGGCAAGGTGGGTCTTGGGCAGACTGGTATAGCGGCTGTGGCGGATGCCGGTGACGGCAACCGCTTGATGGATGGTGCCTTCGATCCCGGCGCGGACCGCGTAGCGGTCTTTCCATTCGTCAGTGGTCTGCTCGGTACGGTGCGGGTGCCGGAAACCCCATCCATGGCCTGTGACGTGCAGGTTCTTGCGAACGGCCGATGGTCGCCGTGTGGGCGTGGCGGGCTGCTGGATCGTGCTGTTGCGACTGGCCTTGTAGGTGCCGAGAACCACATCCGTGCTGGTCATGCGGCATGTTCTCGAGGCGGGCGAGGCGGTCTGGATTGGAGATCGGCTGGGGGAGGGGCCGCGGGAGTGTCGCTGCGTTGAGTGGGCGCTGGG